>NZ_KV821340.1:0-770 GCF_001815635.1 Corynebacterium sp. HMSC075D04 | reverse complement strand
GGGAGAGTAGGTTACCGCCGACCCAACAACTTCAAAAACACGAGCACCCAGAGACAACACTCATGTTGCCTCTGGGTGTTTTTTCACATCCCCACCCCTCAACAACTTCGTTGGTGCACACCAACTAGTCCGCAATGCAGAATCGGAATGGCTGCAACGCGGAGTCTGTGGTGAGCGGGGCCCACTAGGCCACTGCTTAGTTGGTGGGCACCTAATAGTCTGCAACTTGGTTGTGGGCAACAAATTAGTTGGTGTATCCCCACTTGTCCGCAATGCGGAGTGATTGTTGCTGCACCTGACGCTATGCCGACGCATTGTTGGTGGGCTTTCACTAGTCCGCAATGCGGAGTAAAGGGCGGATCTCACGGGACTATGCCACTGCATAGTTTTTGGGGTTCACCCACTAGTCCGCAATGTGGAGTCCGGATGTCCGCAACCAGGGTGATCCACACGGAATGGTTGGTGTTCACCCATTTGTCCGCAATGCGGACAGCGGAAACGAACACCGGGGGCGCGCGTTGATTTTTTCATACTTCGAATGCGTTATTTTCGGGGGTGATTCCAGCTGCTCCGGGAGCGTTTTTCAGCCAGAAGCCTAAGCGATTTGCGATGGATCGTAGTTCTTCGTCGGCCTCATGCCGGGTATCCCAGGACGCGAAAAGGGGGCAGGTAATTGGTTCGCCATTTGCGCGCGCGGTTTTTGCTGCCAACCCTAGAGCGGGTAGTTCGGTAACTATTGTGTTTTGTCAAGTTGTTTTAGGCCGTTTCGG
>NZ_KV821339.1:0-6294 GCF_001815635.1 Corynebacterium sp. HMSC075D04 | reverse complement strand
GAAACATCCCAGAACCTGTGCCTGAAGACTTGGCTACCGAAAATGCCAGGCTACGCCGCGAAAATCAAGAGCTTCGAGATACCAACGAGTTGCTGAAGGCTGCGTCAGCTTTTTCGCCTCACGACCAGGCCCCAAACGTTAAGAAATGATCCGGTTCATCGATAAATACCGGAATCATTTCTCTGTCGAGTTCATCTGCACCGGAGTTGAAGATTAACCGGGCTGGTGGGTTTATCACCTCGCGTGGTTATCGCCAGTCCAAAGCCCGTGGGCTTAAGTGCTCGTCGCCTTCGTGACGCTGTGCTGATTGAACGCATTGGTGCCATTCATCGGGATAATTACGGTGTCTACGGCGTGCGGACAATGTGGCATGCGCTTGACCGTGACGGAATCGACATCGGTCGTGAGCAAACCGCCCGGCTGATGCGCCTAGCTGGTGTTTCTGGCACAGGCACAGGCGGATCACCAATCACAACCCGTACACCTCAACAGGCCGGATCTGCGCCCGGATTTGGTCGAGCGTGAGTTCAAAGCCCAAGGCCTTAAACAAGCTGTGGGTGGCCGACATTACCTACGTGCGTACGAAGAAGGGTTTTGTGTACACCGCGTTTGTCACTGACGTTTACTCCCGGCGGATCGTCGGATGGGCATTATCGGACTCGATGCGCACCGAGGTATTACGGCTGCAAGCACTCAACCAAGCGATTGTGAGCGCGAAGGAAACAACAGGCCTTATTCACCATTCGGATCACGGCTTATAGTACGTCAGCGTTGTCTACAACCAGCGTCTCGCCCAGCACGGGATTGCCGCTTCCACTGGGACCGTCGGTGACTGAAATGACAATGCTCTAGCTGAAAACGTTAACGGCTCTTACAAGAATGAGCTCATCCATACTCGCAGGTGGAATGATGTTGTCGAGGTAGAAATCGCGACGTTCGAGTGGGTGTCATGGTGGAACGAGGTAAGGCTCCACCAAAGCCTGGGATATCGAACCCCAGCCGAGGTGGAAACCGAATTGTGGAAGAAGAACCCGCAACAGGGAATAATAGAAATCAAGGAACATGCCTAGGAACAAAACTCGGGGCACTTCAAGCCCCTTATATGGCTCTGGATGTGGTGATTGCTGCAGAACCGTCATCAGTAAGGGTGACTTTTCCATCTACGCGGTAGACTTCACGCAACATTTTTGCGGTTAACACGTCCTTAGCTGCTCCGTGTGCGTATACAGTGCCCGCGTGGAGTACCGCAATGCGGTGAGCGAAGCGCGCTGCTTGTGAAAGATCGTGCATCGAAACCACGACCGCCGCGGGTGCTTCAGCTGCATAGGCGCGAATATGCTCCATGAGGATGAGCTGATTTCTTAGGTCAAGAGCGCTGGTTGGCTCGTCCAGTAGTAATGCCTGCGGCCGGCATACGATGGCCTGGGCGAAGCTTACTAATTGACGCTGGCCGCCGGAGAGCTGGGACATTGTTCGGGATTCTAGGTCTTCTAGCCCCAGCCGCGTGAGGACCGAGCTGACTCGGTCCTGTGTGGATGTGGCTACCCGTAGTCCGCTGAATCCCGTCCGGGAATGCTGGAGTGCCAGAAGTACCGATTCGAATACGGTAAGGGTGCTTTCCGGCGGGGGATCCTGTGGCAAATATACTGCCTCGGGCCCAGTGACGTCGCCGCTGAATCGGCATAGGTTAGCCATGCAGCGCAGCAAAGTCGACTTACCAGCGCCATTAGGGCCGACGAGGGCGGTGACGGTTCCAGCTTCGATCTTTGGGAGACATACGTCATTCAGTATCTGTTCGTCTCCATGGGAAAAGCACAGGTTATCTACCCGGAGTGTGGGTTCTGGCGGAACCGTGGGCGGTTGTTCCACGAGGGGGTCCTTTCTGGGGCAGGAAGTACTGGGAGAGGCGATCATTAGGTTGAGGAGACAGTTCGGGGGCGGCGTCGCAAAACAATGAGGACGACGAACACGGGAACGCCCACAATCGCGGTGATGATGCCGACAGGCAGAATCGCCCCAGGCTGGATCAGCTTGGATACCACTGAGGCTGAGGTCAGCAAAAGCGCACCTGAGATGATGGACGTGGTGAGGAAGAAGCGTTGGTCCTCACCAACGAGCATCCTGGCGATATGTGGGCCGACGAGTCCGATGAAACCAATTGTCCCGGCCATCGAAACGGCAGTTGCCGCCATAAGGGAGACTCCCACCAGCGTGTACGTGCGCAGCTTTGGGATATTGATACCCATGGACCTAGCGCGGTCGTCGCCCATTCGAAACGCGGTCAGCGTCCACGCATTGCGGTAGAAGTAAGCAATTCCGATTAGTGAGATGACCGCGAGAAGGCCGATCTGAGGCCACGTAGCGCGCGTAAGGCTGCCCAAGGTCCAGAAAACCACCTGCTCTAATTGGGTCTGCGAGGCGAGGTACTGCATTAGCGCTAGTAGAGCATCGAAGAGGAACACGATGGCTATGCCCAGCAGAATCATTCCCTCGGTACCAGAGCTCTTTGACCGAGAGAATAGGACGATCACCGCACAGGCCGCGAGGGCGAAGACCCAAGCACTGCCCGCCATTCCCAGCGCTGCCCCGATTCCCGCCGCGGTGAATCCTGAGACGGTGGCAAAGGCTGCGCCAAAGCTCGCAGCGGCGGAAATGCCCAGCGTATAGGGCTCTGCCAAGGGGTTATCCAAGATGGTTTGCATCTCTGCGCCGGCAGCAGCGAGGGTGCCACCGATGAGCACCGCTGTGACGGTCATAGGCAGACGTATATCAAAGATGATCTGCCAGTCAATTGGGCGGGAATCGCTGGGGTGAAAGAGCACGTAGAGCGCCTCATTTGCGTTCAAACTGCTGCCGATGAGGAAATCTATGGCAATGGTGACGCATAGCAGGGCCGTAAGCCCTGCGATGATCGCTACCTTTCGCCTGCTAGCTGTTCGGTACCAGTTTGACCGGGGGCGTTGCCGTTGCGGGGTAGAGTTTTGGTCGTCCACCTCGCTTCCGGTGGCAATTGATTGCGCTCGTGCTCCGTGGCTCATGGCAAACCAGTCCAGAAGGTGCCGCTAGCCTCCACAGGGAGGAATTTTTCATGTAGTTCTTCCAAATCGGCCTGCGGGTCGACATCGGAAAACAGGTCGGGGTGCATGGCTTTGGCAAACCACTCGATGGCTAGGTAGTTGTATGGGGAGTCGTAGAAGTGATGCCACGCAGCGTAGGCCCGCTTGTTCTTGACCGCCCGCATTTCCTTAAGGACAGGTTGCCCGTCAACAACGCGTTGGAAGTCTTTGGCTGCCTGTTCGGTGGACTCGTCGTAGCCCAGGGGTACAAAGCCATTCTTCTTTGGCTGCTGCTTGGCGCCGGTCCAGTCTGCGCCGGTGGCGATGATGACGTCTGGGTCTTTTTCAGCTAGCGCCTCGGGAGAGACTTGCCCCTGCTTGGCGTCGATCATATCGTCGCCCACGTTTTCGCCACCCGCTGCGTTAACAATTTGGGCTAGGTTGGACTTAGCGAAGGTAGAGCAGCAGTCGAAGTAGCCGGGAGCTCGCCAGAGGAAGGTCGGTGTGGGGGTGGCCTTGGCTTTTTCTAGGCGCTCCTGAACCATGTTCACCTTGGACTCATAGAACTCGGCATACTCTTCCGCTTCCTTCTCGTGGCCGAGTACCTTGCCGAGCAAGCGCACGCTCGGTGCGGTGTTCTTCACCGGGTCGGTAAAGTAATCGACGGTAACCGTGGGGATTCCGGCCTTTTCTAGACCGTCTACGATGCCAGCATCCTGGGCGGCTTCGAAGCTGCTTGCGGAGACAATGAAGACATCTGGACGGGAATTCAAAGCTTGCTCAACGGACATCGAGCCGTCGTAAACTTCACCAGTTTGCTCAATATCTTCGATCTCTGGGAATTTCTGTTCGTACTTCTTGTACGTGCCAGGGTCGTTCTGCTCCAGGTCATCTGGCCAGGCAACGATGCCCTGGAGCGGGTTTTCTTTGTTGAGGATGGATGTCGTGTAAAGCATCCGTTGCCCGCCCATGAGGACCCGATCGACGTTCTTCGGGACCTCGACTTCGCGCCCGAGAATGTCGGTGATCTGTTG
This sequence comes from Corynebacterium sp. HMSC075D04, assembly GCF_001815635.1. Taxonomy (NCBI): domain Bacteria; kingdom Bacillati; phylum Actinomycetota; class Actinomycetes; order Mycobacteriales; family Corynebacteriaceae; genus Corynebacterium; species Corynebacterium sp. HMSC075D04. Next base: position 2,204 of record NZ_KV821339.1, on the reverse strand, counting down.
CTTTTCTCCGTCATCTGCGGTCTGTTGTTCATCGTTAGTGCTGCAGGCAGCGGTCATAAGGAGGGCAGTGGCGGTGACGGCTGAGGCGACTACGCGGGCCATTCGGTGGTGAGGGGCGCGTGGGGTTTTAAAACCGCGAGCCCTAGTTGTCGTGAGGGACAAGGCAATCCTTTCTTCCAAGTGGATCTATTAGGTTAGCCATACCTTTGTTTATCTACAATGGGTGATGAAACTTTTACCCCCAACATTCCCGTTAAGTCAGTTCATTCAGTCGGCGGGAATATGTGCGTAGCAGCAGTACCGCCGTGGTTGCGAAACCCATGATGAGTCCTAACCAGACGCCATATCCTTCCCATCCGAGGAGCTTTCCAAATATCAGAATCCCGGGGACGCCAACCAGCCAGTACCCGACGAGGGTGCAGCGTAGCCCTGAGGTGGTGTCTTTCAGGCCTCTCAGTAGGCCCACTGCCACGTTTTGGATTCCTTTGGCGAACTGTTGCAGTACCGCGAGACATAGGAGCAGGACGGCAATGTGAAAGGTGGTGGGATCTGCCTCTTTTAAGAAAGGATGCAGTACCCACCTGCCCAACAGAAGCCACAGCGCGCCCATTATTCCCAGATACGTGACCACGACGAACAATATGCGTCGGGTAATCTCGCGCACTGAGTCGGCACTCTCGGCCCGAGCCCTTGTGATCAGCACCGAGCCGCCGTGAGAAAAGCCGATGCACACTTGGTAAACGATGTACGCCAGTTGGTTCACAATATTGTGCGCCGCTAGCATCTGTGGGCTAAAGGTCCCCATCACTAAACCGGCGATGGTTGTTATTGCAGCCTCCGAGCCATAGGTCAGACTGACTGGTACCCCGAGGCGGACGAGGCGGCAGATAGTCTCCCCATCTCCTTTACACGGAAGGATGTGGAAATAGGGCTGTAGCTCGGGAATGCGCAGTACCACAATCCGGAAGGCCAGGAAGGTAAGCAGTTGGATGACAGTTGTAGAAAGCCCGATGCCCGCTACCTTCCAGTGATCCGAGGCTGCCCATGTCATAAATAACCAGTTCAATGCGATATTTATAAATATCGATATCAGCGTGATGGTTAACAGGGAGCCGGGTTTTCGCATGCCCACGGCGAATTGGCGCAGGACGTTGAGCCACATCATCGGGACTAACCCGGGTGCGAGCGCAAGGGTCATGGCGAAGGTGAGTTGGGCAACGTGCTTGTCGATGGGCAGAACAAGGACCAATCCGCCTAGGGCGATGACCAGTAACGCGCCGAGAATTGCAGTGCCAGTGGCCACCGCGAAGGAGGAGCGCACAGCCCGCCGGATCTGTTCTGCTCCCGCCTCGCAATTTTGACAAGAGGTTTTCTCTTTTTCCATTTTTGCTGCTGCTTCAGCCACAAGATTTGCCCCGGCCGTCACCATGCCCACGCACATCGTGCGGATCTGGTTGTAAAGCTGCATCGCTAGGCCGCCGCCGGCTATCGCCAGTACGCCCACGGACTGCAGCATCAATACGTCCGTGGTGGTCAATGCAACTCCGGCGAGTTGTACTCCAGCGATGGGAAGGGAAATTCCCAGAACTTCGCGATATTTCCGGATGGATTTCAACCTCGCAGCCACCTTCAACTTCGGACTAACATTCGTCTCGGCCCTCGCTTCTCATCTTCTAAACCTCGCCCATTTTGGCGGCTGGTCTCCAATGTGCTGCGGTTTCTAGCGGTAGATACGCAGCACATCCGATTCATTTGCGGCCTCCAGGCCGTTGAAGCGAATGGCGCTGCGATACATCTGCACCAAAGTTGCAATCGGACGCTGCCGTCTGCACCATGGAAATTAGTGGTTCGCCCCTGCGGATTCAGCTGGTGCTGGCCGATGCCCCAGCGGTACCACCGTTGGTTGAGACCGAATCCCGTTCAGGGCTGGTGTTTGCAGCGGCAGAGACTCCCTTCGGAAAGTATAAAGATTATACCTAGTTTAGGTAAGGCTACCATAATTGAAGATTTCCACTTCAAACACTTCAGGTGGAAGGAGTGTGAAGATGGATAGGAGAGACTGAAGTGTCCCAGGTTTTGTTCCGTCTGAGTAGATGGGAAAATCTGGAATATGCCAAGAAAATTTGACCAGGATGCAAAGGACCGTGTGGTCCGTCTTGTAGAGGACCGTATCTTGGCGGAAAATATGTCGATGCAAGCCGCAT
>NZ_KV821338.1:266450-300356 GCF_001815635.1 Corynebacterium sp. HMSC075D04 | reverse complement strand
GCCCTGGGGTGGAACTGCTAACAACGTAATGGGCGACCGCGGCGGCCACCAACGCCGCCGCAAAACCACACGAAATGGCGCCGGCAGTCCAACGTTCGGGGGTGTGTGGGGTGTGGCGCTATTGACCTAACACTCAGCTGCGGTTTAGGTTGTTCTGCACATGGTGCAAACGTTTGCACGCATCAGTAGCACCCAACAAGATCCGGACACACACGGAGGGACCCATGGCAGCACGGGCCACGTTGCGCGAGGTTGCGCTCGACGCCGGTGTCTCGCCGTCCACGGTGTCGCGGGCGCTGGCGGGAAACCCGGCGATCTCGAAACAAACGCGGGACCGGGTGTTTCATTCGGCGGCGAAGTTGAATTACGTGCCGAATTTGCAGGCGAGGGGGTTGCGCTCGGCAGCGTCGACCGCGGTGGGGCTAACCATCCCGAGCCTGGTCAATCCGTTCTTCGCGCAGATGGCGGCGTCGATTCAGCAGGCAGCGGACACCGATGGGTTTTCGGTGATGATCGCCACCACCAACGAGGACGCCGGCCAACTCGACGCCGCGTTGCAGACCTTTAGCGGCCAGCAGCTGGCCGGGGCGATCATCGTGCCGTCGATGCACAGCGCGCCGATGGTGCAGTCGCTGCTGGATCGGGGCCAGAAGATTGTGCAGGTGGATCGGGTGCTGCCGGGGCTGGAGGTGCCGTCGGTGATTACGGACGCGCGACCTTCCATCCGCAAGGCCGTCCAGCACCTCAAGGACAACGGGCATACGCAGATCGGCTATATCGCGGGCCCGTCGAGTACGTCGACGGGGCTGCAGCGCCTGGAAGGCTTCCACGACGCCATCCGCGACACCCCAGAGACGAACGGTCTGATCTTCCGCGGCGGCTACAGCAGCGCGGAGGGCTTCGCGGGTGCCGCGGACCTGCTCAAGCGTGGCGCGTCGGCGATTATCGCGGGGGATTCCATGATGACGGTCGGGGCGCTGCAGTACGTGCTGGACCACAAGATCGGTCTGGGCGAGGACCTCGCGCTGGTTGGGTTTGATGACCAGCCGGCGTTTCAGATGCAGCCCGTTCCGTTGACGGTGATTGAGCAGCATGTGGAGGACGTCGGCAGACGTGCGTGGGAGAAGATCGCCGCGCTGATCCGCGGGGAGCCGACCTCGCAGCACGAGGTGTTACCCACCACATTGACTATCCGAGAATCCAGCAATTTCAACTTCACTTCAAGGAGGTGCAGCAGATGACCACAGCGGTAAAACCCCTGATCCGGTTGGACGGCATTTCGAAGTCGTTCGGGCCGATCAACGTGATTGATAACGTTTCGCTCGCCGTCGAGCCGGGTCGCGTGCTTGCGCTGCTCGGCGAGAACGGCGCGGGTAAATCGACGCTGATCAAGATGATGTCGGGCGTGTATCAGCCCACCTCGGGGCGCATTCTTATCGACGATAAACCGGTCACCCTGCCCGACACCAAGGCCGCAGAAGCGCACGGTATTGCCACGATCCATCAAGAGTTGAACCTGGTGCCGACGCTGTCGGTGGCAGAAAACATCACGCTCGGGCGCACGCCGCGCCGGGCAGGGTTGGTGAACTTCAAGGAGATGCGCCGCATCGCCGCGGAGGCTATCGACCGTATCGGCCTGAAGGTGGACCTGGACACGCCGGTCGGTGAGCTCGGTATTGCGCGCCAGCAGTTGGTTGAGATCGCGAAGGCGTTGTCGATGGATGCGCGTGTGCTGATTCTCGACGAGCCCACCGCGGCCCTTACCGGCCACGAGGTCGACCAGTTGTTCATGGTGGTCGACGACTTGAAGGCCAACGGGGTGGGCATGGTGTTTATCTCGCACCACCTGGACGAGATCGCCCGTATCGCCGACAGTGTGGCGGTGCTTCGCGACGGCAACTTTGTCGCCGAGGTCCCCGCCACCACCCCAGAGGCGGAACTCGTGCGCTACATGGTCGGCCGCGACATTGAGGACCAGTACCCGAAGGTGGATAAAGAGATCGGCAAACCGCTGCTGACCGTGGAAAACCTCACCACGGAAGGCAAGTTCAAGGACGTCTCCTTCGAGATCCGCGCCGGCGAGGTTGTCGGCCTGGCAGGCCTTGTGGGAGCGGGCCGCACCGAGGTCGTGCGCGCCATCGCGGGTGCCGACCACGTCGATTCCGGCACCGTTTCCATCAACGGCGAGCCACTCCCGTCCGGCTCCGTCGCTCAGGCGATCAAGCGCGGCATCGGCCACGTGCCGGAGGACCGCAAGGCGCAAGGCCTCGTGCTTGGGGCCACGGTGGGGGAGAATATTGGGCTGGCCACGTTGCGGTCGTCGTCACGTGCGGGGATTGCGGATGTGCGTGGTCAGCGTAAGCGTGCGGATGACGTCGCCAAGCAATTGCGCGTGCGCATGGCCGGCATCGACCAGGAGATCCGCAACCTGTCCGGCGGCAACCAGCAAAAGGCCGTGTTCGGTCGTTGGGTGCTGGCAGGCTCGAACATTTTGCTTCTCGACGAACCCACGCGCGGTGTCGACGTCGGCGCCAAAGTGGAGATCTACAACATCATCAACGACATCACCCAGGCCGGCGGCGCGGTGCTCATGGTGTCCTCGGAACTGCCTGAGGTTATTGGCATGTCGGATCGCATCCTGGTGATGTCCGGCGGCCGCATCGCAGGCGAACTGCCCGCGGGTGCCACCCAGGACGAGATTATGGCGCTGGCGGTGTCCCACGTCGAAGACCACGTCGAACCACTTACAGAAACGCCACTTACAGAAACGCCACTTACAGAAACGGAGGCCCGCGCATGACGGGAACGACTACGGATGAGCGCTTGAGTACTCGCCAGCGCGTCATCAACTGGATCATGAACAACGGCGCGCTCGTCGGCCTGATCGTGCTGTGCATCGCGCTGTTCATCGCCACCCCGCACTTCCTCACGGTGAACAACCTGATCAACGTGGGCGTGCAGGCCGCCACCGTGGCGATTTTGGCGTTCGGCATGACGTTCGTCATCGTCACCTCGGGCATTGACTTGTCGGTCGGCGCGGTGGCGGCACTCAGTGCCATGGTCTCGGCCCACTTCTTCGTCGAGGCAGGCTGGCCCGGTTGGCTGACGCTGATCGCGGGTCTGCTCACCGGCTTCGCCGCAGGTGCCGTCAGCGGTATCGCCACCGCTTACGGCAAACTCCCGGCGTTCATTTCCACCCTGGCCATGATGTCCATTGCCCGCGGCGCCACCTTGGTGATCTCCCAGGGCTCGCCGATGGCTACCGCCGAGGAGGTGAACTGGCTCGGCTCCAACGCCGGAAAGTTCCCTATCCCGATTCTGATGATGCTGCTGGCCGGCGTGCTGTGCTGGTTCATCCTCTCGCGCACCGTGCTGGGCCGTTCCATGTACGCCATCGGCGGCAACGAGGAGGCCGCGCGCCTGTCCGGTATCCCGGTCAAGCGTGTGCTCGTCGCCGTGTACGCACTCAGCGGCCTGTTCGCCGCGCTTGCCGGTTTGGTCATGGCGGGCCGCCTGTCGTCCGCGCAGCCGCAGGCCGGTGTGGGCTACGAACTCGACGCGATTGCCGCCGTGGTCATCGGTGGCGCGTCGCTAGCCGGAGGCACCGGTAAGGCCACCGGCACGCTCGTCGGCGCGATCCTGCTCGCCGTGATCCGCAACGGCCTGAACCTGCTCAATGTCAGCTCGTTCTGGCAGCAGATTGTCATCGGCGTGGTCATCGCAGCAGCCGTCGGCTTCGACGTGCTGCGCAAAAAGACCACCGTTTAACCCCTGAACAAGACCCCCTGTTCACAACTTCAAGGAGTACCCGAAATGTCTTTCGCTCGTAAGGCCACCGCCATCGTTGCTGCCACGGCCATGACCCTGTCGCTTTCCGCCTGCAACCGTGACTCCGCCGACGAGGGCGCGGTCACCCTGGCACTGTCCACCCAGACCAACCCGTTCTTCGTCCAGCTTCGCGACGGCGCCCAGGAGAAAGCCGACGAGCTCGGCATCGCCCTGAACGTCCAGGATGCATCGGACGACGCTGCGACCCAGATCGACCAGCTCAACAATGCGATCACCTCCGGCACCGACGCCGTGATCGTCAACCCGACCGACTCCGACGCCGTCGTCCCGGCCGTCGAGGCCCTGAACAACGCCAGCATCCCGGTCATCGCCGTGGACCGCTCCTCCAACGGCGGCGACGTCGCCTCCTTCATCTCCTCCGACAACGTCGCTGGTGGCAAGCAGGCAGCCGACGAGCTGGCCAAGGCCATCGGCGAAGAGGGCGAGATCCTGATCCTGCAGGGCATCGCCGGCTCCTCCGCCTCTCGCGACCGCGGTAAGGGCTTCAAGGAGGGCATTGCCAACTACCCGAACATCAAGGTTGTCGGCGAGCAGACCGCCAACTTCGACCGCACTGAGGGCCTGAACGTTGCCACCAACCTGCTGCAGGCCTACCCGAACGTGAAGGCCATCTTCGCGGAGAACGACGAGATGGCTCTCGGCGCTATCGAGGCGCTTGGTGATCGTGCCGGTAAAGATGTGAAGGTCATTGGTTTCGACGGCACCATCGACGGGCTCAAGGCAGTCACCGACGGCCGCATGCACGCCACCATCGCTCAGCAGCCGGGTGAGCTCGGCGCCCGGGCGGTTGAGGAGGCAGCGAAGCTGCTTCGCGACGAAGACGCCACCGCCATCGTCCCGGTCGACGTTGTCACCGTGACCAAGGAAAACGTAGGCGACTTCGAGTAATGCGCAAGACAGGCATTCTCAACGCCCAACTGGCCCGCGCGATCAACGGCCTCGGCCACACCGACACCTTCGCCGTAGCGGACTGCGGCCTGCCCATCCCCGCCGGGGTGGAGGTCGTGGACCTCGCGCTGGTCTTCGGCGTGCCCCGCTTTGCCGATGTCGTCGAAGCGATTCTGGATGAGGTTGTGGTGGAAGGTGCGGTCGTCGCTACGCAAGCGCCCGATGAGATCGCTTTACTTTGCGACGACCCCACCCGCGTCGACCACGAACACCTCAAACAGGCCCTTGCGGACTGCAAGTTCGTGGTCCGCACGGGGGAGACGACCCCGTACGCCAACATCATCTTCCGCAGCGGGGTCCCGTTCTAACCCGGCGTGTTTGTGGCGGTTCCGCTCTCACGCCCTAAAGGCGTATGCTTTAGACCGCGAATGAGCCGGCCGGGCGGCCGCGGCGGCGCGAACCACCTCAGCATTGAGGCAGGCGCACGTCGAGGAAAGTCCGGACTCCACACGGCACGGTGGTTGCTAACAGCAACCCGGAGCGATCCGCGGGAAAGTGCAACAGAGAGTAGACCGCCCCGCCTTGTGCGGGGTAAGGGTGAAAGGGTGCGGTAAGAGCGCACCGGCATGCGTGGCAACACGTGTGGCCAGGTAAACCCCACCGGGAGCAAGGCAAGAACCCCTGCGCGTGCGCAGAGGTCGTCGGATGTGATGAGGCTGCCCGCCCAGTCCGAAGGTAGCTGCTTGAGGCACCCAGCGATGGGTGACCCAGATGGATGGTCGCCACCCCGCTTGCGGGGGACAGAATCCGGCTCATAGGCCGACTCATTCGCCCACTTCGTGGCACGATGGCGTTTTATGAAGCTCTACGCCGCACCCCTGAACTTCCGCGCAATTGCGCACGAATTCGACGTGCCCACCGACTTTGCGCCATCGTTGCACGCAGAGGCCTCGGAGTTGGTGGACCGTTTCGCAGATGTGCGTATCGACGCCCGCGATATCCCCTTTGTCACCATCGACCCGGCCGGCTCTAAAGATTTGGACCAGGCCGTGTTCGTGGAGCAGCGTGCCGGTGGCGGGTGCCGGGTGCGGTATGCGATTGCGGACGTGGCGGCGTTCGTCGAGAGTGACTCCGGCGTGCATGAGGAGTCGTTGCAGCGCGGCCAGACGATCTACCTGCCCGACGAGCCGGCACGCCTGCACCCGGAGGAAGTCTCCGAAGGGTCGGCGTCGCTGCTGCCGGACGTGGATAGGCCCGCCGTGCTGTGGACCTTCGACCTGGACGGGGAAGGGGAGGTCGACTCGGCCCACGTCGAGCGCGCACTCGTCCACTCGGTGGCGCGTTTGGACTACGAGGGCGTGCACGCCTCCCTGGAGGATGGCTCCATACACCCCTCGATTGCACTGTTGCCGGAGGTTGGCCGGTTGCGTCAGCAGTCGTCGCTACGCAGGCACGCGATCAACCTGCGTGTGCCGTCCGTGCGCGTGGCCCGCGACGGAGACGCCTACGAACTCGCCATTGAGCCGCGCCACCCGATCATGGACTACAACTCGGAGATCTCCCTGCTCACCGGCATGGTTGCAGGCCAGATGATGGTGGACGCCGGCGTGGGGTTCCTGCGTACCCTCCAGCCGGCGTCAGCGGAAAGCGAGGCCGAGTTCCGCCGCGAGGCCCGCAACCTGGGCTTCGACGTCACCGGCGACATTGGCGAGTTCTTGGCCGGCGTGGACGCGGACACCCCGCACGGCATGGCCGTCATGCGCGAAGCTCAGAAACTCCTGCGCGGCTCCGGCTACGTCGACCTGTCCAAGGACGCTCCCGAGGTCCACGCCGGGATCGGCGGCTACTACGCCCACGTTACGGCGCCGCTGCGCAGGCTCATCGACCGCTTCGCCACCGAAGTCTGCCTTGCCATCTGCGCCGGGACGCCCGTGCCGGAGTGGGTCACGCGCGACGCCGCACGCATGCTGAAAACCATGGGCCGCTCCTCCCAGTTGGCCAACACCGTGGAAAAGGCCTGCCTGCACCTCACGGAGGCGACGGTGCTCGAGCCGTGGGTGGGCCACAACTTCGACGGCGTCACGCTGAAGTCCGGCGAGGAACAGTCCCGCGTGTTCATCGTCGACCCGCCAGTGCTCGCACGCTCTGCCGGCGCGCCCGAGGAAGGCGTATCCACGAAGTTCTCACTCGTCCACGCCGACACCGACGCCCGCGAGGTCGGCTTCGCCTGGCCCGCGGACTAGCACTGGTCTAGCGCTGGTCTAGTCCTCGAGGCGGGCGACCTCACCCGGGGTGATCTCCACGACCTCAAGGTCCTTCGCCATGGTGGCGGCGAACGTGTCGGCGTCTTGCACCGGCACGAACGCGATCACCGCGTCGGAGGTGCCCGTGGCGGCTGGGCGGGCGGCGATGGCACCGCGCTCGCGCGCCAGGGCGACCAGCGCATCCGGGGTGGTCAGGTCGTGGGCCTCGGACGGGGAGTTCAGCAGCGTGAACAGCTCGTTGGCGCGCCGGGAGCGCAGCGCCTTGGCTGCGGCAAGGGAGCGAAGCGTTTCGGTTTCGCAGAACTGCACCCACTGGCGGACGGCGTCGGGTTCGGGTGCGGTCTCGTCGCCAACGGAGCGGCGCGCTTCGACCCATTGGACGACGCGGTTGGTGGCATCGGGCAGTTGGCGAAGGGACTCGACGCCGAAGTTGGAGCAGGCGGCGTCGATAAATTCGCGGCGGTTCGCAATCGCCTTGGTTTGCACGTCGTACGGCTTGCCCAATTCCTTGGACAAGGAGAACACGCGTACGCCGTGGCGGGCTGGGTGGGGTGCTTCGGTGAGTGACCCGTCGGCGTAGTCGAGAACACTTACGCCTGCGCCACCGCCACGCAGGGCCACAGAGTGGCGAGCGCGCAGCACCGCCAGCGATGAGTATGTGGCTACGGCGTGCGAGCAGATCTCCGCGAGCCGGGTGCGGAAGGGTGCGGTATCGATGTCACCGTGCCCGCCCGCCAACGCCAGCGCGATCGCGGCATCGGCGGCGTACAGCGAACCGAGGCCGGCACCGAGCGGCACGTCGGACTCGACGGTGATGTCCAGGCCTGCAGTGTCGCGGGAAAGCACCTGGCGCTGGATCAGCGACTGCACCAGCCCGGTCCAGCGGCGCGCGAGCGGATCTGTGACCTCGTCCTCGTGCAGCGCGGCCAGGGTTGTTTTGGCGGTGAAGTCGCCGAAGGGGCCGCGGGCGGTCAGGGCGATGGTGTCGTCGTCACGCGGGCTCGCCGCCGCAGCCGCACGTAGCGACGCCGTCCCAGCCAACGTCACGCCACCAAAGTGGTCAACGTTCTCGCCGATCAACACCCACGTCGCCGGTGCGGACGCCACATGTCCGTCACCTGAGTGAGCTGCGCGGACGCGCTGGGCGGGGGAAGTTTTGGGGGTTTGAAATGCTGCCATTACACGCTCCTTAACGGCCACCACACTACCAACCGTCTCGGTAGGGTAGGGGCGGTAAAAGCAACGAACATAAAGGAGCAGATCATGGCTGACGAGCAGTACTACTACAACCCGTCTACCGGCGAGGTCACCCAGGGCAAGGAAGCCTCCTGGGATAACCGCATGGGCCCGTACGCCACGCGCGAGGAAGCCGAAAATGCGCTGGCGATTGCGGCGCAGCGCAACAAAGCTGCAGACGCCGCAGACGAAGCCGACGACGACTGGGGCGAGACCCCTTCTTGGGAAAAGTAAGCCCCGCCGGGCCGTGCGTTACGGCTTGATCTTCTTAAACGCCTTGCGTACTTCGCGCACGGTGTCGTCGTAATCACGAAGCGCCGCCTCACCGCGGTCGAGTTCACGCTGGTAGAGCATGCCGTAGGAGAAGGTGTCCTCGCCGCGCTCGCGGGCCTCGTTAGCGAGTCGCTCGATGCGCTCGCGTGAGGTCACCGCGTCCTGGAAGTCACCCAACTGGCTTTGCAGCGCCTTGCATGCCTTAGCCAAACGCCCTGCCTTCAGGCCTGCTTCCTGGGCTGCGACAGCGGAGTAGCGCAACTTCTTGGCAGCCTTGCGCACGTCGTGGACGTAGTCCTCGCGCTCGTGCAGCGGCAAGGTGGTGTCGTCGTAGTATTCGGCGACCTTCTTGTGGCGCTTCTTCAACTTTTTGTAGCCGCGCTTGAGGTGGTCGTAGAGGACCTTCTTGGATTGTTTCTTCTCCGACTTAGCGCCGTCAGCATCCTTAGCGCCGTCACCAACCGCCACCGGCGGCTCCGCAAGCAACGCATCTACCGCATCCAGCAGCGACATGAACCGCTCGGAGTCCAGCATCTCCACAATGTCGGCGTGGGCGGCCTCGTAGTCGCGGCGCATGTCGTGTTCGATGTGGGTGCGCGCGGTGTCGTCGATAAGCCCAGACTCGTCCGAATCCAGCAGTGCGAGGAAGCGCTCCTCCACAACCTCAGCGTCACGGGCGATGCCGAGCACGCCCGCGGAGTACTTCAGTTCGTCCTCCAGTGTCGCGAGTGCTTCGCCTTCGAGGATGCCCTCGAACGTCTCCAGCAGGGAGCGCATCTCGCGGGTGGCCACGCGCAGTTGGTGGACGGAATCGAACTCATCGGCACGCACGCGTGGCTCCCAACCGACGATCGCATCGCGCTGTTTGCGTAGCGACGACACCACCGCCGCAGCCGGCGTCCCCTCCTCAACTTCGCCTTGGACGTGTGGGGGCAGGGGAGCGGACTTGATCGAATCCCCAAGCGCCGTGGCCAACTTCGACGGCGAGGAGGACTTGCGCGCGCCCGCAGAGATCAGGAAAGACCCTGCCTGGGTAATCAGGTCATCGCCCGCCTCGGTGTCCGCAAGGGCGTCGGCGAGTTCGAGCTCCCATTCGCGCCAGTTCGTGCGCTCACCACCTGGAAGCAGCGACCAGGCGGTGACGTGGTCGTCGCAAAACTCCGCAACAGGGCCGCCCTCGCCTGCAAGCGTGATCTCTACGCGGCGGTTATCCACCTGGGCGATCGGCTCTAGCGGTTCCGTGCGCACAATGGCACGAACTTCCGAAAGGAGGGCTTCGGGCACGGTCGTGGGGTCGTCGAGAGGCATGCGCACCTCCTTGCGGCCACCCTCCTGCGGCAACTTGATGTGCCAGCCGTCATCCGAACCGCCGGTGCGGCGACGCAGCGTGATCTTGGAACGCGTCAGGCGTAGATCCGCAGTGTCGTAGTAGACCGCGGACAGGTTGTGCTCCTGCGTGGACTCAATCGACGTCACCCCCGGCAGTTGGATGAGATCTGGAATGCCGGTGTCCTCGTCCACCGCCAACTTGATCTCCACCTCAAGGAAGTTCTGGGGTGTCTGTTCAGCCTGTTCGGACATGATGTGTGTGCTCTCCTCACCGACGCGGGTTCGACATGTGATCGACGCAGTTTCAGCGCATGTAATGCCTCCGAGTCTAGCGCGCACGCCGATTTGCGCTTGGCCCGTTTTCGAATCGCGGCGCCCGCTACAGTTATGTGCCATGAGCGCCCAAACCGACAACGTGCTGCGACTCGTCGAGCAGCAAGACATTGCCTTTATCCGCCTATGGTTCACCGATATTTTCGGCTCGCTGAAAACGGTGATGATGTCGCCTGCGGAACTCGAGAGTGCTTTCGAGGAAGGCGTGGGGTTTGACGGTTCTTCCATCGAAGGCTTCTCGCGGGTCTCTGAATCGGACACGTTGCTGCGCCCGGACCCGTCGACGTACCAGCCGTTGCCGTTCGATGAAGATTCCGGCCTGCAGACCGCTCGCATGTTTTGCGATATCACCATGCCCGACGGCGGTCCGCTGTTTGCAGATCCGCGTCAGGTGCTACGCCGCCAGATGAATAACGCCCGCGACATGGGATTCGAGTTTTTGGCTAGCCCCGAAATCGAGTTCTACGTGGTCAAACCCGGCCAGGGCGACCAGCCGCCAACCCCTGCGGACAAGGGCGGCTACTTCGACCAGGCCAAACGCAACGAGGCCCCGCGCTTGCGTCGGATGGCGGTATCCGCGCTGGAGTACATGGGCATTGTCACCGAGTTCTCCCACCACGAGGGATCCCCAGGCCAGCAGGAGATCGACCTGCGCCACACCGATGCACTGACCATGGCCGACAACATCCTGACCTTCCGCTACCTGGTCAAGACCGTCGCGGAGATTAACGGGGTGCATGCCACGTTCATGCCCAAGCCGTTCGCGGACCTTGAAGGCTCGGCGATGCACACGCACTTCTCCCTGTTCGAAGGCGACACCAACGCGTTCCACGATCCAGACGACGAAATCAGCCTCTCCAAAACCGGCCGCCAGTTCATCGCCGGCATTATCGAGCACGCCAGCGAAATCTCCGCGGTGACCAACCAGTGGGTGAATTCGTACAAGCGCCTCCAGTTCGGCTCCGAAGCGCCGACCGCGGCGACCTGGGGCATTTCGAACCGTTCCGCGATGGTGCGCGTGCCCACCTACCGTCTGCACAAAGCGGAGTCGCGCCGGGCGGAGGTGCGCTCGCTGGATTCGGCCTGCAACCCATACCTGGCATACGCAGCCATCCTCGCCGCTGGCCTGAAGGGGATCGAGGAGGGCTACGAGCTCGACGAGCCAGCACGCGACGACGTGTTCGCGCTGACCCGCCGCGAGCGCCGCGCCATGGGGTACCGGGACCTGCCGACCTCGCTCGATCAGGCGTTGCGCCACCTGGAGCGCTCCGAGTTCATGGCCGAGGTGCTTGGCGAGCAGGTCTTCGAATTCTTCCTGCGCGCCAAATGGCAGGAGTGGCACGAGTACACCTCGAAGATCACCCCGTGGGAGATCGAAACCGGGATTGATTTGTAGTGAAGCCCGCGAAACTTGGCCTGACCAGCCCGCGCGCCGCCGAGGACTTAGCCGAGCTCGGTTTTGATTCCGAGGAGCTTGGCTACACGTTGGCGGGTGCCGCGGATCCGGATCTGGCGCTCAACAACGCCTACCGCCTGCACGAGGCGCTGGATTCGTGGGACGAGCTCCTTGCCGAACTGCGCGCGAACTCGATCTTCCGCACGCGCTTCTTCGCGCTGCTCGGTGGCTCGACCGCGCTGTCGGATCACCTCATTGCCAACCCTGAGCAGTGGCGATTGCTTTGCGACGACCTCCCGTCCCGCCCCGACATGTTCCGCGCCATGCTCGGCGCGGTTGGCGTGGATGCGGACGGGCCGGGCCTGTATCGGGCTGAGGTGGGTGAGGTTGGCGTCGCAAAGCAAAAGCTCCGTACAGCCCACCGCAACCTCGTGATGCGCGTTGCAGCCGCAGACCTCGCTGGCACTTTCGCCGCGGTGAAGGGCTTCGGCGAGGGCGAACCAATGACGTACGCCTACACCACGGACCGGCTCACGGACCTGGCGGATGCGGCGCTCACGGCGGCACTTGCGGTCGCGGTGCGGGAAGTCTACGGCGACGAGGACATCGACGCTGACCTGGCCGTGATCGCCATGGGCAAGTGCGGCGCGTGGGAGCTGAACTACATCTCGGATGTGGACGTCGTGTTCGTCGCCGAGCCTGTGACCACCAAGATCACGCGCGTGGCCAGCGAGATGATGCGCATCGGCTCCGCCTGCTTCTTCGAAGTGGACGCGAACCTGCGGCCCGAAGGGGCAGCCGGAGCCCTGGTGCGCACGCTTGATTCGCACGTGGCGTACTACAAAAAGTGGGCGCAGACCTGGGAGTTCCAGGCACTGCTCAAGGCCCGTCCGATGACCGGATCGATGGATCTGGGCCAGGCGTATTCGGACGCGTTGTCGCCGCTGGTGTGGGAGGCGTCCCAGCGCGACTCCTTCGTCGAAGACGTCCAAGCCATGCGCCGCCGCGTGCTGGAAAACGTGCCCGCAGACGTGCGCGACCGTGAACTCAAGCTCGGCCCCGGTGGGCTTCGCGACGTCGAGTTCGCCGTGCAACTGCTCCAACTCGTGCACGGGCGTATCGACGACACCCTGCGCGCCCGCAACACCCTCGAAGCCCTCGCCGACCTGGCCAAGGGCGGGTACGTGGGCCGCGAGGACGCGAAGGTGCTCACCGACGCGTATGAGTTTTTGCGCCTGCTCGAGCATCGTCTCCAACTGCAGCGGTTCAAACGCACCCACCAACTGCCGGAGGCCGATGATGAGAAGCGCAACCGGTGGCTCGCCCGCGCCGCAGGCTTCTCAGCCGGGCCACGCGGTACCGCCCCTGAGGCGATGAACCGGCATCTCAAGGCCATCCGCCACGAGGTGGCCACGCTGCACGAGCGTCTCTTCTACCGCCCGCTGCTGGACGCCGTGGTGGACCTCACCGTCGGTGAAGCAACACTTTCCGCCGCCGGTGTGAAGGACCAGTTGGCAGCCCTGGGCTACCGCCACCCGGCGCGCGCGTTTGACCACCTGACCGCGCTGATCAAGGGCACCTCCCGCAAGGCGAAACTGCAGGAGATCCTGCTGCCCACACTCATGCACTGGCTGGCCGACACCGCCGATCCCGACCAGGGCCTACTCAACTACCGCAAGCTGTCCGAGGCCGCGGTGGATCGCAGTTGGTTCTTGCGCATGCTTCGCGACGAAGGCGTGGCCTCCCAACGCCTCATGCACATCCTCGGCACCTCCCCGTACACCTCCGATCTGATCATTTCCGCACCTGACGTGGTGAAACTGCTCGGGGATGGCTCCGCCGGCCCGCGCCTGCTCGAGGTGGCTCCCGATCAGGTGCATAAGGCGATCATTGCCTCCGCGAAGCGCCACCAAGCCGACCCGGAGAAAGCGGTGTCGGTGGCGCGTTCCCTGCGCCGGGCCGAGTTGGCTCGTATCGCTGCCGCCGACCTGCTAGGCCTGATGGAGGTACGCCAGGTTTGCCTGGAACTGACCTACGTGTGGGACGCGGTGCTCGAAGCAGCGCTGCAGGCAGAGGTGTATTCGACCACTGCCGCCGCTGGTCTCGACGAGGCCCCCGCACGAATCGCCGTGATCGGGATGGGCCGGCTTGGCGGCGCCGAGTTGGGCTACGGCTCTGACGCCGACGTCATGGTGGTCACCGAACCAGCAGACGGCGTCGACGAAACAGAAGCCATCGCTTGGGCCACGAAGGTGCTCGACCAGATCCGTACCCGCCTGTCCAAACCATCCGGCGACCCGCCGCTAGAGGTGGACCTGGGTCTGCGCCCCGAGGGGCGCTCCGGTCCGGTGACGCGCACCATCGCCTCCTACGTGCGTTACTACCGCGAGTGGGGCGAAGTCTGGGAGCGCCAAGCACTCCTTCGCGCCAACGTCGTCGCCGGCGACCGCGAGGTAGGGGAGCGCTTCCTTTCGGCCATCGCCGAGTTCCGCTACCCCGAGGCCGGCGCAACACCTGCCGATATTCGCGAGATCCGCCGCATCAAAGCCCGCGTGGATAACGAGCGCCTGCCCCGTGGCGCCGACCGGGCCACCCACACCAAACTTGGCCGCGGCGCACTTGCCGATGTGGAGTGGACCGTCCAACTGATCACCATGGCGCACGCGCATCGTCATCACGAACTGCGCACCCCGTCCACACTTGACGCACTGGACTTCCTCGTGGAGCTCGACGACCCCGAGGTGCTTTCCGCCGACAAGGCGCGAACCCTGCGCACCGCGTGGCTCACCGCGACCCGCGCCCGCAACGCTATTGTGCTCGTCTCCGGCAAGCGTGAGGACCAGCTCCCCGCACCGGGCCCGCAACTGGCTCAGGTCGCTGGCTCTGCCGGATACGACCCCGACGACCAGCAAGAGTTTCTCGAGGACTACCTGCGCATCACCCGGCGCGCCCACCGCGTGGTGGAGGAGGTGTTCTGGGGCGAAAAGCAGTCTCTGGAATTCGACTAGGCGCGGCGGTTGCGGAATCAATAAGCTCTGTGGGCATGGCAGTGAACATGACTATCGACCTTGACAACGCAACCTTCGCCGACCTCGTCGCACTCGTCGACGCCGCCCGCGTCGCCGGCATCGACCCGTCCGCAAAGCTCGAACTCGACGACACGACGCTTAACGTCACCGTCGAGCCGAGCCCGCGCCGGGCATCCACACCGGAGCAGCCGAAGGAGCGCTCGGTGGCACCGCTTGGCGACGCCGCAATCCGCTCCGTCGTGGACATCCTCACCGGCCGCCAGGAGCCCCCGCGCCACTAGCGCAGAGCCACACCGGTGCAGCACCCCGCCGTCGCGCGCTCACGCACCACCGCCCCCCAACGTTCATGTGCAGGGCTCGATATGCGTAAGTCCTGGTCACGGCTTTGGAGATACCTTTCGGGCCGTTTTCCCAATTTTGCGCTGACCTGCAGTTACGCATATCGAGCCCTGCATATGAACGAATCGAGGCCCCACGACCGCACCAAAGTGCGGCTTTCCGGGCCTGCCGACGCTGAACGTAAATGCCCATTCCGACCAAGGGCATACACCGATCACGTAGACTGCCCGGCGTGGACTTCATTTCGACGCGCGACGCAACTGCCCAGGCCCGTTCCTTCACTGACATCCTGCTCACCGGCTTAAGTCCGGACGGCGGGCTGTTTATGCCGGCGGTGTACCCGACACTTTCGCCGGCGCTTCTCGACGAGTGGCGCACCCTTTTGGCCAACGACGGCTACGCCGCACTTGCCGCAGAGGTATTGAAGCTGTTCGTCGATGACATCCCGGCAGCGGACCTTGAGGCGATTGCCAAGCGTGCGTACCGCACCCCGGTGTTCGCGGACGAGGAGATCGTGCCGGTTACGCGTCTGAACGACGGCCTGCACATCGCGCACCTCTCCGAAGGTCCGACCGCTGCGTTTAAGGACATGGCGATGCAGCTGCTCGGCGAGCTCTTCGAGTACGAACTCGGGCGCCGCGGCGAAGAGATCAATATTCTGGGCGCGACCTCGGGCGATACCGGCTCGTCGGCCGAGTACGCCATGCGTGGCCGCGACAACATCCGCGTGTTCATGCTCACCCCGGCCGGGCGTATGACCCCGTTCCAGCAGGCCCAGATGTTCGGCCTGGATGACCCGAACATTTTCAACATCGCGCTCGACGGCGTTTTCGATGATTGCCAGGACGTGGTCAAGGAAGTCAGCGCGGACGCGGAGTTTAAGTCGAAGTACTCGATCGGCGCGGTCAACTCCATTAACTTCGCGCGTTTGCTTGCGCAGGTGGTGTACTACATCGCCACATACCTCAAGACGACGAAGACGAACGAGGAGCAGGTTTCGATCTGCGTGCCTACCGGTAACTTTGGCAACGTGTGCGCAGGCCACATTGCCAAGCAGATGGGGCTGCCGCTTGATCGCCTGATCGTGGCGACGAACGAGAACAACGTCCTGCACGAGTTCTTCACCACCGGTGATTACCGCCCGCGTTCCGCAGCCGACACGTACGCCACCTCGTCGCCGTCGATGGATATTTCCAAGGCGTCGAACTTTGAGCGCATGATCTTCGACGCGCTGGACCGCGACGCGGACACCACCCGCGAGCTCTTCGGCACCAAGGTCAAAGAGGGCGGCTTCGCGCTGGACACCGATACGCTTGAGCGCATCACCGACAAGTACGGTTTCGGCTCGGGCACCTCGACGCATGCGGACCGCATTGCCACGATCAAGCGCATCAAGGACGAGTACGGCGTGGTTATTGACCCGCACACCGCCGACGGCGTGTTCGTGGCGCAGCAGCTGGCAGACAGCGTAGAAACTCCCATTGTTGTGCTGGAGACTGCGCTGCCGGTGAAATTCGCGGATACCATTGTGGAGGCAATTGGCGAGCTTCCGGAGGTGCCGGAGCGCTTCGCCGCGATTATGGACGCCGAGCGCCACGTTGTGGATCTGCCGAATGACGCCGAGCAGGTCAAGGCATTCATCGCCGACGCAATCGAGCGCACGGACGTCTAGGAAAGGATCCCCACCGATGGCACAAGAGCAGTTCGCAGGCCCTGAGCAGTACACGGAGTTCGATCCGGAGAAGTTCCTGCGCGACATCAAGATCCAGGCCGAGGAAGCCGCCAAGGGTGACAAGTTTTTTCTTGACGACGACACCGACGCCGAAAACTCCGACGCCGACAAGTAAGGCTCGCGCTTGACCTTCCCTGAACATCAGGCAGGCGACGACAACCTGGCGCGGCGCTACCAGCCGGAGGATGGCCAGCAGTGGCAGTTCCCGGACATGCCCGGCGTGCCCGGCACGCCCGCGCAGCCTGCTCTGTCTGCGCCGCCCACTCAGCGGCGTACGGGTTTGCGGACCGGTGGGTGGATTACGGTGATCGTCGCAACGCTTGCTGCTGTTGCGATGGTGGTGTGGCTCGGGCTGACCACGAGCCAATTCCCAACTCCCACGGTGGAGGAGCGCCACGCGCTTGAGCGTGTGCAAACGCCGAATGAGGCCCCGCCTGCACCGGTGGAGGAGAGCAACGTGCTCGTGCCTGCGTTCGCGCCGTGGGCGCCGGGTACGCGCATTCAGTCCACGGACCATTACCCGGAGCCGGGTGAGCACTTCACCGCTCAGTCGTGCACTGCAGCGTTCTCGTTTACTGGCGCTGACGGCCGAGCCTATGCCGTGACTGCGGGCCACTGCGGGCGTGCGGGCGACCTTGTGTGGCCGACGAATGCGGAGACAGCCTTCGACTACGCGCACGAGGTGGGCAAGTTCATCTATTCCGGCATGTACGGCGACGCGAATGAGGAAACGAGAGGTATCGATGTCGGCATCATCGAGATCACCGATGCCGAGCGGTTCATGGATGTCGTCGGTGCTCCGATCGCAACCGGTATCGCCAAGGACCTGCACGATCTCGACCGCGTGTGCAAAACCGGCGCGACCACCGGCTATACCTGCGGCAAGTTTGAGGCGACCCAGCGTGTGCAGATCGTGAACCTTGACGACGACGCCGAGGCCCAAACCCACGGCGACATCGCCTCCGTCTGCGCCGCTTCGGGCGACTCGGGCGGGCCGGTGTTCACCGAGATCAACGGCCGGGCCACGGTCATCGGAGTGGTCTCAGGCACCGAGGCTGGCCGTGCGGGGGAGGAGTGTTTCGAAGGCATGGAGGATCCGCTGCTGATGAGCTACTCCAACATCAACCAGGTGATGGCCGTGATCAACCACGTCGTGCCTGACGCGGATCTCGTGCCCCAGCGCTGGTAATGAGCGCTGGTAGTTAGCGCTCGAGGCCCCACTTCTCGTTGAACGCCTCACCGGCGGGGAACGTCTTGGTGGACCTGCCGTCCTTCTTGTCGTTGTCCACCACGATGACCTCGTCGTCGTAGTAGCCGAAGAACGCGATGCGGTCGATCTCGTCGGGGCGGTCGAGTTGCTTCCACTGCCGCTCGAGTTGCTTCGCGTCGTAGCCGGTTGCTTCCGCGTCGGTCCAGATCAGTCTGATTTCGTGGAAGTTGTTCTGGGCGGGGTAGACGGCGAAGGACGCGGAGTCAGCGCCTTGGGCTACGGCGAAATCGAAGGTGTTTTGGATGGTGGTGGCGGGTATCGTCGCAAAGCAAAAGCCCCAGAAGTTCACCCGCATGCCGTCTGGGGTGGTCAGCTCGAGCGTGTCTAGGCAGTTCTGCTCGAGCAGGCGTGAGACGTGGCCGGCGAACTCGGTGGAATCGCTCATGACGTACTCGGCGAGATCGCCACGCGCCATCACACCAGTGTTGGTTTTGCCTACCTGCAGGTTCTGGATCAGGTGGGGGCGCACACTCGCCGCCACATTGGCAGGATCGGCCGGGGCCGGGTTAAAGGGGCGCACCGGTTGTGGCAGGGACGCCTCGGTGCTTTCCGCGTCTGCGGTGTATCGCAGCCCGAACACGGCCCCCACCACCGCGGCGACGACGAGTGCGCCGTAGACCGTGACAAACACCGGCGTGGGCACGCGCTGCAGGAAGGTGCGCGTGGGCTGTTCGGGTTCGGTCACGGAAGTGCTCATATCGGAAGGGATTGTACACTCGCACCCATGCCTATCCCGGAGTTCATTGTGGAAACCCGTAAAAAGATCGGCACCGACCTGATGTGGGTGCCCAGCGTGTGCGCGGTGGTGTTGCGCGATTCAGCGGACACCTCCGACTGGGCAGTGCCGGACGTGCTGCTCGTGCGCCGCGCCGACAATGGGAACTGGACCCCGGTGACCGGCATCGCGGACCCGAGCGAGGAGCCTCACATGGCCGCGGTGCGCGAGGTGCTCGAGGAGACTGGTGTGGAGGTCGAGCCGGCGGCAATCCTCGGCGTCGGCGTGGTTGGCCCGGTCACGCACGACAACGGGGATAAGGCGACGTACATGTCGGTGCAGATTCGTTGCGAGGCTACAGACCCCACCGCCGTGCCCATCGTCGGTGACGACGAGTCGGTCGAGGTCGGCTGGTTCCCGATTTCCAACATGCCGGTGACCGACCCGAAGTGGCGCCTGACCATCGCCGATGCCGCAGCGCAGCGGCGCCATCCCGAAAGCTTCACCCCGCGCATGGGGCTGAAGAAGCGGTGAGATTCGGCGTCGACGTCTCCGAATACCAACGAGGCTTCGACTTCACCGGCTTCGACTTCGCCATCATCCGCACCACGGACGGCACCTACCGCGACCCGTGTTTTGAGCAATTGCTTCTCGACGCCACCACCGCCGGCTGCGCCACCTCCACCTACCACTTTCTCCGCGCCCCCTCAGAGGGCACGACGGTGCAGCGGCAGGTGGAGGTGGCGTGTGAGGTGCTCGTCGATACGCAATTGCCCATGTGGCTCGACGTGGAGTCACCCGCGGGGCTTACGCTTGACGACGTCCACACCGCTGTAGAGTGCTTCACCCAAGCTGGCGTGGAAGTGGCCGGGTTTTACACCAACGCCTGGTACTGGCGCCGGCACATGGGGATGGCCAGCCCTGCACAGTTTGGGGAACTCTGGCTCGCGCACTGGGGCGACAACACCGTGACGGACCCGGCGCAGTTGGGGAAGTGGCCGCGCCCGCTCGGGTTCCCGGAACCCGCGGTGTGGCAGTTCACCTCCCGCGGGCGCGTTGGCGGGATCGAGGTCGACCTCAACGTGGCGCGCTAGGCCGCCATCTGGGGCGCAGCCTTCGAGGTCTGGGGCGTCTGCGTCGACTGCGAGTTGTTGTCCCGGCGACCTTCGATAACCCAACTGATGAACCTGCTCGAGCACACCATCCAGTGTGCGAGCAGCAGGAACGGAATTGCCAAGGCAACGGCGTCCAGCCAGTGCGACCCGTTGACCAGCGCCACCTGGTGGCCACCCATGCTCACCGTGCCCGGCGGGAACGTGCACGACCACCAGGCGGGGGAGTACTGCGTCCAGCGTGCGACGTTGGGGTAGAAGGTGACCATGGCGTAGATGGCCAGCGGGATGGACAGCATAAGCGCCACGTAGCCGTAGTGGACCGAGAAGTAGCCGGGGTAGAGGATCTGTAACGCGGTAGTGGATTGGCCGATCACGCCGAGCGGCACCCATGCGGTCGCAGAGTTCGGGCCCGACAGATCAACCTCACCGTGCCAGGCAGCCCAGTAGACGCGCATGAACACCGGCACTGCGGTCAGCAGCGACATGAAGAAAAACACTGTGCCCATGACGTGGTAGATCTGCCCGTAGTCGCGGGCCAGCCAGCCGGCCACAGACGCGGAGATCATCGGGCCGACAAGCGGCAGCCCCCACGTAAACCGTGGTTTTCCTTCGAATCGCGTGAGTTGGATCGCCCAGGTCAAGGTGGTGACGGGCGCGCCGATCCAAAAGCCGACCAGGCGGTACACCGGCACATCCGTCAACCCAGACAGTGCGGCGCCGAGCGCGAGGATTCCGATGAAGAACATCGACCATTCCGCCATTGAGGTGCGTTTGAAGCTCGGCTGGCGGTATGTGACAAAGCCAACCACCAATACAACGAGGATTGCGGAGGCGATCGCTGCGAAGATGCTCGCGCCAAGCATCATGTTCTTTTCGACGAGCAGTCGCGACACGATCGACGTACCCATGAGGCTGCCGCCCCATGCGGGGCCGGCCGGAGGAAGTTGGCGGAGCTTGTTCATCACCCCATGTATGGTAATCCCTTTTGTTGTACCTGGCCATTCGGCAGTTCGGGATACTCATCCTCTGGCACGCGCAGGATGTCGGCGACACTACCGATGTTATGTGAAGTTATGTGGTTTGTGTGGAGTTGTGTGGTTTGGGTGTTTTCCCACGTCAAACGGATACGATCCAAATCGCTACCGCCACTCTGGACACTAAAGTGCAGCGGCGCCGAAGAGCGAACCCACCGCAAAAGTCATCGCTAGGCCGAGTGTTCCACCGACGACGATGCGCAGAACCGGGCGGAGCACCGGGGAATCGCCAAGCTTTGCCGACAGTGCGCCGGTGAGTGCAAGCGCAACGAGCGTCACAGCGAAGATCGACACAATGCGGACGGACTCCGGCGCCAGTATCGCGGTCACAAATGGCAGCACCGCACCCAAGATGAACGACAGGAACGACGCGATACCGGCTGACCATGGATTGACCTGCTGGTGCTCCGCAAAGCCCATGGAGCGCTCCGAGTCGCGTTGCGACGACACCGAGACGTATTCGCCAAGCGCCATCGACACAGCACCACCAACGACGGCGGCCAAACCGGACATGGCAATCGTCGTCTGGTTCGCGGTCGCGCCCGCTACACCCACGACGACAGCCGCCGTGGAGACAATGCCGTCGTTCGCGCCAAGGACGGCCGCGCGGAGGCGGTTGAGCCGCTCGCTGGTGCCAGGCTCAACGTGCTGCATCGGGTGCAGGTCGTACACCACCGGGCAGTCGGCGGAGCAGTCATTGGGGCGTGCCATCAGATCAGTCATAGCGCCCACTATGAACCGATTGTTTTGCCTGCGCAAGCATGTATAGCCTGACCTTCCGCAGGTCAGGCTATACAAAGTTATCTAAGGCTTAGCGGAGAACCACTGCCTATTTCAGCCACCGTCGAGCCGCTGTTTTGCCTCTGATTTAGCAGTCGAAGTACATCTCGAATTCCTGCGGCGTTGGGCGCAGGCGCACCGGGGTGATCTCGTTGTCGTACTTCAGCTTGATGTAGGTCTGAATGAGATCCTCGGTGAACACGTCGCCCTCGGTGAGGAAGTCATGGTCAGCCTCAAGCGCCTGCAGGGCAGCCTCAAGCGAGGTCGGTGCCTGCGGGATGTCCTTGGCCTCTTCTGGTGGCAGTTCGTAGAGGTCCTTGTCCACCGGGGCGTGCGGCTCGATGCGGTTCTTGATGCCGTCGATACCTGCCATGAGCATGGCTGCGAAGCCGAGGTAGGGGTTGCCCGACGGGTCCGGTGCGCGGAATTCGATGCGCTTCGCCTTCGGGTTCGCACCCGTGATCGGGATGCGGATGGCAGCGGAACGGTTGCGCTGGGAGTACACCAGGTTGATCGGGGCCTCGAAGCCCGGCACTAGGCGGTGGTAGGAGTTCAGCGTCGGGTTGGTGAAGGCGAGTACGGCACCTGCGTGCTCGAGCAGGCCGCCGATGTACCAGCGGGCGATGTCGGACAGGCCGCCGTAGCCGGACTCGTCGTAAAACAGCGGCTCGCCGTCCTTCCACAGCGACTGGTGGGCGTGCATGCCCGAGCCGTTGTCACCAGCGAGCGGCTTCGGCATGAACGTGACGGTCTTACCGAACTGGGTGGCAGTGTTCTTGATGATGTACTTGAAGTCCTGCAGGTCATCCGCCGCATGTAGCAGGGTGTTGAAGCGGTAGTTGATCTCCTGCTGGCCGCCGTTGCCCACCTCGCGGTGGAAACGCTCGATCTCAAAACCGGATTCAGCCAGGTTGCGCACCATCGCGTCGCGCACCTCGACGGTCTTGTCGTGCGGCGGGACGGGGAAGTAGCCACCCTTCACACGGTTCTTGTAGCCCAGGTTCGGGCCGCCATCGACATCAGCCTCGGCACCACGGTTCCACCAGCCTTCTTCCGCGTCGATCTCGTAGAACGCAGTATGGGCGTCCACCTCGTAGCGGATGGAGTCAAACAGGTAGAACTCGGCCTCGGCGCCGATCGAGCAGGTGTCTGCGATGCCGGTGGAGCGCAGGTACTCCTCGGCCTTCTTGGCTACGTTGCGCGGGTCGCGCGAGAACGGTTCGTGGGTGAACGGGTCGTTGACAAAAAACTTCACGTTTAGCGTCTTCGAGCCACGGAACTGGTCGAGCTTCGCGGTGGCCAGGTCCGGCATGAGCGTCATGTCGGACTCTTCGATCGTGGTGAAGCCGCGGATGGAGGAGCCGTCGAAAGCGAGGCCCTCTTCCATCACGTCTTCGTCGAACATGGAGGCCGGGATGGAGAAGTGGTGTTCGATGCCGGGCACGTCGGTGAAGCGCACGTCAACGAATTCCACCCCCTCGTCGACAATGAACTTTTTAACGTCTTCGATGTTGTCGAAGGACACGGGCGGTACTCCTCGTCGGTCGGCTGTCATAAGCGGTTACAAGTGTAGACCTGTACACCGCTAGGCTCATAGAGTATGGCTGCTAATCGACGACCTGACTGGCGCAACGGCCCAGAAATCCCTAATCAATTCAACGGCGAGGACCATCTGCCGTCCTATCCGGGGGAGTTCCTCGGCATGCCGGAGAAAGGTGCCGGCTCGCAAGCATCGGTGGCGCGACGCATGGGCGGGGTGCTCATCGACTGGACAATCTGCGCGATCGCTGCATCCCTGATCACCCAGAACACCTCAGCGTTGGGGGACAAGTACACGCTGACCTACCTGCTGTGGATCGTGCTGGGAATCCTGGGAGGCTGGTTGTTCGCCCGCACCCCAGGTATGGCTGCACTCGGCATGGGGGTGGCGCGTGTAGACAAAGAGGCGCCGGTGGGACTGTGGCGCGCAGCGTTGCGCACCGTCCTCACCGGCTTCGTGTTGCCCGCAGCGCTTGTCGACGCCGACGGGCGCGGCATGCATGACCGCGCCACCACCACAACAGTGATCCGTTCCAGGTAGCGAGCGGATCACAGGGGGGATTCGGGGGTTACTTTCCGCCCTTGCGCTCTTGCATACGGCGCATCTTGCGGTTCATACCCGCCATGTTCTGTGCCTGCTTTGGCAGTGGACCACCCGGCAGGCCCGGTATCTGGCCGTTGCGTGCGCGTGAATCCATTGCGTCCAACTTCGCTGCGAGGTTGTATACCTCGTTCTTCTGGTAGTTCTTCGGCAGCTTCAGCAGGTGCTTCTGCAGATCGCGAGTGCGCACCTGGTCTTCGCCTTCACCGACATACACCTCGTAGATCGGTACACCAGCCAGCAGACGGTCGACGCGCTTGTGCTCCTTGGACATCAGGGCCTTCAAACGGTTCGGGTTACCCTCGCCGACCAGGACCACACCCGGGTTGCCCACCACGCGGTGGACGGTGTCCATGGAAGTATTCGCCTGCACGCCGGTCTTAGTCAGCCACACGATGCCCATCGTGTTGCGCATGTTCTCCAGTGTCCAGCCGGCAGCGCCTGGGGTGTCGCCGACCTCTTCGTACATGGAGCGCTCCAGGCGACGGGAGAAGACAAACATTGCCAGCACGGCACCCAGAACGAGGCCGAAGACGAGCCAGAGCCACTTCATGCCCCACCACAGGCCGAGGAGGAAGAATAGCAACCCGACGCCGAGCACACAGGCCAGCATGATCGGGATAAGCGCCTTGTCGCGCTTACGCTGAATATTAAACGCCTGGACGATTTGCCCGCGCGTTGCCTTGCTCTTCGCGCGCTTCGCCGCGCGCTGTTCCTGTTTCGCAGCCTTTGCGGCTGCCTTGTCCTGCGTCTTAGCCATGGCCAATACTGTATGCCACAGCTAAGACGCGGGCCAAAGACCCCTAGTGGGTCTCTACAGGGTGGTCCTCAGACGCGCCGTACTTCTTCAGCAGCGACGAGGCTTCCTGCGCGGTCTCACCCTGAGACGTTTCCGCGAGGTGCTTCAGGTTCTCCGGCAGTTCGAGCCCACGGTGCTTCATTGCTTCCACGTAGAGCTTGCCTGCACGGTAGGAGGAGCGGACCAGCGGACCGGACATGACAGCGCCGAAGCCCATCTCGTAAGCAGCGTCGCGGTACTCGATGAACTCTTCCGGCTTCACCCAACGATCGATCGGGTGGTACGTCGGGCCTGGGCGCAAGTACTGCGTAATGGTAATGATGTCGCAGCCGGCATCAACCAGGTCCTGCAGCGCCTCAAGGATCTCTTCACGGGTCTCGCCCATGCCGAGGATGAGGTTGGACTTGGTGATCAAACCGAAGTCACGTGCCTGGCGGATAACGTCCAGAGATCGCTCGTAACGGAACGCCGGACGGATGCGCTTGAAGATGCGCGGGACAGTCTCCAGGTTGTGGGCGAAGACCTCAGGGCGTGCTTCGAACACTTCCTGGAGCAGATCCGGCTTGCCGGAGAAGTCCGGAGTAAGGTTTTCCACGCCGGTGTTTGGGTTAAGTTCGTGGATCTTGCGGACGACCTCTGCGTATAGCCAAGCACCCTCGTCTTCGAGGTCGTCGCGGGTCACACCGGTGATGGTGGAGTAGTTCAGGTTGAGGCTCTTGACCTCTTCTGCCACGCGACGCGGTTCGTCGCGGTCCAACGGATCCGGTTTGCCGGAGGCGATGTCACAGAAATCGCAACGGCGCGAGCAACGCGATCCGCCGATGAGGAACGTTGCCTCACGCGATTCCCAGCACTCGTGGATGTTGGGGCAGCCGGCTTCCTGGCACACGGTGTGCAGCCCCGCTCCCTTGACCTTTTGCTTCATGTCCTCGTATTCGGGACCGGTCTTTACAGAGTTGCGGATCCAGCGTGGTTTCTTCTCAATTGGTGTCTGCGAGTTGCGCGCCTCAACGCGCAGCAGCTTGCGTCCTTCTGGTGCTACAGTCACGCCCCCTACCGTACATGTTTTGTCAAACCCTTCGACGGGTCCGGCCGAGTGGCAAACGTATGGTCCGCAACCACCAGTTCACCAGCCAAAGCTCGTTTGAGTTCGTGCACGACAGGGCCAGCCATATCGGCAGGCGTGATGTCGCGTCCGAGTTCGAGCGACATGGTGGTCACGTCGGCGTCGTCGATACCGCAGGCGACGATGTGTTCGTAGTGTTCGAGGGTGTTGTCGCAGTTCAGGCTCAGCCCATGCATGGTCACCCCGCGGGTGATGCGGATGCCAAGTGCTGCGATCTTGCGCTCACGTGTCGAGGCCTCAGGGGAGGCCGCCTTGGTTTCAGCGGGTACCCAGACGCCCGAGCGGCCGTCGATACGCCCTGCGGTGGTCACCCCGGCTGCCCGCACGGTCTGAATGAGGGCTTCTTCGAGGCGGCGCACATAATCGACGACGTCTACCGGCTCGGCCAACTTAATAATCGGGTACACCACGAGTTGGCCTTCGCCGTGCCAGGTGATGCGACCGCCACGGTCCACCGTCACAACCGGGACGGGGTAGGAAGCATCCGGCATATCCTCCGGCTGGGTGCGCTTGCCGGCAGTGAATGTGGAGGGGTGCTCCAACACCAGGATGGTGTCGCCCACCTCATCCTTGGCGCGCTGCGCGGCAATCTCGGCCTGAAGATCCCAGGCCTGCTGATAATCCACGAGCCCCAGCTCGCGCACGTCAATGGGCGAGTCTGAGGCTCGGATGGACTTCTCTGCGGGGAAAAACGGGTCACGTGGCGCAGTCATGCGCCCAACCCTAGTCCCCGGCAGAGATGTGTACTACACGCCGTTAGCGGCGCCGTACTCGTCGGCGGTCATGAGCGGGCCGACCTCTTCGACCTCAACCTCGTAGAGCCAGCCTTCGCCGTACGGGTCGTTGTTGATAGCCTCATACGCGCCGTCGATGTCCTCGTTGACAGCGGTGACCGTGCCGGTGACCGGGGAGTACAGATCAGAGACCGACTTGGTGGATTCGATCTCACCGCAGGTTTCGCCTGCGGTGACGGTGTCGCCGACCTGCGGCAGTTCCGCGAACACAACCTCACCGAGGCGGTCAGCAGCGACGTGGGTGATGCCCACGCGTACGGTCTGGCCAACGGCGGTGTCCGGGGTGGCGTTGATCCACTCGTGGTCCTCGGAGTAGTAGAAATCCTGCTTCAGAGCCATAGTTATGCGTCCTCTCGGGTGTAAAACGGGGTTGCTGCAATAGTAAACGGGTAGCGGCGTCCGCGGATATCAATTTCCACTTCGGTGCCCACTTCCGTGTGTGCCGGATCCACATGTGCGAGTGCGACCGGGTATCCCAGCGTCGGCGACGGCTGGCCAGAGGTGACCACGCCGATCTTGGCCTCAGTGCCAGCCAGGTACACGTCGGATCCCTGGCGTGCGGCACGGCGCTGCTCAGACGTCAGACCAGCGATAACGACGCTTGGTTCACGACCAGTGAGCGCCTGCTTACCGACGAAGTCCGCCTCCTTCTTTGCAAACGCCCGGCCCATCCCGGCCTCCACCGGGGTGATGTCAACGGTCAGTTCGTTGCCGTACAACGGCATGGATGCCTCGAGGCGCAGCGAGTCACGTGCAGCCAAACCACACGGGGTGCCAGCGTCGATGACGGCGTCCCACACGGCAACGGTGTCTTCGGCCGCGCAGAACAGTTCGAAGCCGTCTTCACCGGTGTAACCGGTGCGAGCGACAAACACGTCGATTGTCGCTTGGTTCGAGCGAAGCGAGAACCAAGCGCCGGAGTAGTACTCAAGCGCGCCAGCATCGCCGTCCAGCAGCGGGTTGAGCACCTCGAGGGAGCGCGGACCCTGGACGGCAACCAGGCCGGTGGCTTCGGAGTCGTTGCGCAGCTCGACGTCGAAGTCCCCCTTGCGTGCCTCGAACGCCGCCCATACGGCTGCGGTGTTGCCAGCATTGGGCACAACCATGAAGTGGTCGTCGTCGAAGCGGTAGGTGATCAGGTCGTCGAGAATGCCGCCGTGTTCATCGACAATCATCGAGTACTTCGCCTTGCCCACCTTCAGGATGGACATGTTGGAGATCAACGCGTAGTCCAAAAACGCCGCGGCGTCCGGGCCCTTGACGTCGATTTCGCCCATGTGGGACAGGTCGAAAATGCCAACGTCGTTGCGCACCGCGCGGTGCTCTTCCAACTCGGAGGCGTACTTCAGCGGCATGGTCCAGCCACCGAAGTCGGTGAAGGAGGCGTTGAGCGCCTCGTGCTTAGCAAACAGGGGAGTCTGTGGCATGGGTGTTCTCCTTACTCCTAGTTGTCGGTGCCGTTAGTGTCGTCAGTGATGTCGAAGGCCTCCGGCGGCGGGCATGCGCACTGGAGGTTGCGGTCGCCGAATGCTTCGTCAACACGACGCACTGGCGGGAAGTACTTCTGGTGGACGAGACGATCCACCGGGTAGGCGGCCTGCTCACGGGTGAACTCGTACGGCCACTCGTCACGGGCCACGCTGTGCGCGGTGTACGGCGCGTTGTGGACCACGGAGTTTTCGTACTCGATCTTGCCGTCAATGATCTCCTGGATCTCCGCACGGATGGAGCGCATTGCCTCGATGAAGCGGTCGATCTCAGCCAGGTCCTCGGACTCGGTCGGCTCCACCATGAGCGTGCCCGCAACCGGGAATGCCAGGGTAGGGGCGTGGAAGCCGTAGTCCACCAGACGCTTGGCCACATCGGCGGCGGTCACACCGGACTGATCGGTGAGTTCGCGCAGGTCCAGGATGCACTCGTGGCCGACAAGCCCGTTGTTGCCGGTGTAGAGGACCGGGAAGGAGTCGTTGAGTTCCTTCGCAATGTAGTTCGCGTTCAGCACCGCGTGCGCCGTGGCACTGCGCAGTCCTGCCGCACCGGACATGGCGATGTACGACCAGGAAATCGGCAGCACACCAGCCGAGCCAAACAGGGTGGAGGCCACCGGCACGCCAGCCGAGCCGTCGATCTCCGCAGCGGCCTGCTCCAGCGGCACGTTCGGGTTGGACGGCAAGAACGGGATGAGGTGCTCGGCCACACCGATCGGGCCAACGCCCGGGCCACCGCCACCGTGCGGGATGGTGAACGTCTTGTGCAGGTTCAGGTGAGACACGTCGCCGCCGAAGTCGCCAGGGCGGGCGATGCCGGTCAGGGCGTTCATGTTCGCGCCGTCGATGTAGACCTGGCCGCCAGCCGCATGCACCTTGTCACAGACCACGCGCACGTCTTCCTCGTACACGCCGTGCGTGGAGGGGTAGGTGAGCATGATGGCTGCGACGTGGCCTTCGTGCTTGGCCAGCTTCTCGTCCAAGTCGTTGATGTCGATGGAACCATCGGCAGCAGTCTTGACGACGACCACCCGCAGGTTCGCCAGCGTCGCCGACGCGGCATTCGTACCGTGCGCCGACGCCGGAATCAGGCAGATGTCGCGCTCGGTGTCGCCGTTGTCCACGTGGTAGCGACGGATTGCCAACAAGCCCGCCAACTCGCCGTTCGCACCGGAGTTCGGCTGGACGGACACCTCGGCGTAGCCGGTGATTTCGACCAGCCAGGAGCGGATTTCGTCGATAAGTTCGCGCCATCCCTCGGTGTACTCGTCCGGGGTGAAGGGGTGCACGTTGGCAAAATCAGGCCAGGTAATCGCCTCAAGGCCCGCGGTCGGGTTGAGCTTCATCGTGCAGGAACCCAGCGGGATCATCGTGCGGTCCAGCGCCAGGTCCTTGTCGCCGAGTTCGCGGATGTAGCGCATCATCTGGGTCTCAGAGTGGATGCGGTTAAACGTCTCGTGGGTGAGGAACTCGGTCTTGCGCACAAGTGCCGCAGGGATACGAGACTCGCCGGTCGCAGCCTCCGCGCCGAAGCCGGCCAGCAGCGCCGAAACATCCGCATCCGTGGTGTCCTCGCCGAAGGACACGCCGACAGTCTTGTCGTCGATCGCGCGAACGAGGTAGCCTGCCTGCGCAAACTTATCGACGACACCACGCGCCCCCTCAACTTCCACCGCAACAGTGTCGAAGAACTCGGCGTGCTTGACCTTCACGCCAGCCTTCTCAAGAGCGGCAGCAAAATCCGTCGCGCGCTGGTGAATCGTGCGAGCGATCTGCGTCAGCCCGTCCGGACCGTGGTAGACCGCGTACATCGACGCGGTGACCGCAAGCAGTGCCTGAGCAGTACAGATGTTGGACGTCGCACGCTCACGGCGAATGTGCTGCTCACGCGTCTGCAACGCCAGGCGGTATGCGGGGTAGCCCTCCGCATCCTTGGACACGCCAACGAGGCGGCCTGGCATCTGACGCTGCAACTTCTCACGCACAGCCATGTAGGCGGCGTGCGGGCCACCGTAGAACAGCGGCACACCAAGACGCTGCGTGGTGCCGATCGCGATATCTGCACCGAACTCACCAGGGGACTCCAACAGCGTCAGCGCAAGAATGTCCGCGTCAACCGCAACCAGGCCACCACGTTCGTGGATCGCCTCGATCACCGGACGCGGATCCGCAACGTCGCCCTCGGTACCCGGGTAGGCAAACACCGCGCCCACCAGGTCCTCGCCGACAACACCCTCGGTGAGGTCAACAACCTCAACCTCAAGATCAATCGCACGGGCGCGCTCTGCAGCCACGTTGATCACCTGCGGATGCAAACGAGCATCCAACAGCACACGGCGACCCTTCTTCACCACACGAGCCATCAGGCCAACTGCTTCCGCGGCGGCTGAGGCTTCGTCGAGAAGCGAAGCGTTCGCAATATCCAAACCAGTCAGATCCTGCACCATGGTCTGGAAATTCAGCAGCGCCTCCAGGCGCCCCTGAGAAATCTCCGGCTGATACGGGGTATACGCGGTGTACCAGCCAGCATCCTCCACCACACCACGACGAATCACCGGTGGCGTGAGAGTCGAGTTAAAGCCCTGGCCATAGAACGCGCGCAAGACCTTGTTCTTGCCAGCCAACTCACGCAGTCGAGCCTGAGCCTCGTATTCCGTAAGCGCATCCGGCAGATCAAGCGGCTGCTCAGCCAGGATCCCGCCTGGCACCGCTGCAGCAATCAGCGCATCGATACTTTCGTAACCCAGCGCGTCCAGCAATTGCTGCTGTTCATCCTGGTTTGGGCCAATATGACGGGAAATGTAATCCAACTGAAGGCTCCTTATCTCGGGGCGTACGAGCACGCCCAAGCATAGCGGGCAAACACGTCCGTGACACCCACCAATAAGACAAAGCGGTCTACCAGGGTTTTAGAACTCCCTCACGTCCGCTGCACCAAACAACCACGTCACCGCAATCGCGCCAGGATCCGGCACATCCTTTGCGCTTTCGCCCAGGTAGGAGGCCCGGCCCTTCTTCGCCTGCATACCGCGGGTGGACTTTGCGCCCTCAACTGCGGCGGTGAACACTTGCTCCAGGACGTCGTCCACAGTCGCGGCACCGCCGAGTGCTTCGGCGGCTCTTGCCGCGGGCGCGAGGGCGTCGATAAGTGTGTTGTCGCCCTCCTTCGCACCGCCAAGTTCGGTGATGGCCGCCACACCGTCTCGCAGGCCCTCAGCCAGTGCTGTTCCGAATGCCTGGCCGTCCGCGTCCCGCGAATTCACATTGGCGCGCTCAAACACGTCAGCCATCTCGCGGAAGAACGTGCCCAGCACCGCCCCCGACGTACCACCCGCGCGAACCAACATCCGATGGGCGAAGAAGTTCAGCACCTCGGAATCATTGCCCCGAATCGGGGTAGTCATATCACCGAAGGCCGCCTCCATGTTCTGGCCGAAGTCGCCGTCGCCGGCCTCGCGGTCTAGCGCCGTCAGGTCGTCGTAGGCAGCTGCGAGGCGATCCACAAAGGCCGAAAGCCACACGTTTGCCTCGCCACTGTCTGGCTGCTGTTCGTCGTCCGTCATCGTGGCGTCGGAATACTGCGGGTCACGGACCAAATCAGGCCAGGCTGGTGCCTGGGTTTCCGCGTCGAGCAGGCTGATGAGCTCGTCGTCAAGCGCCGTGACTGTAAGCGAAATACCAGCCATGTTCAACGACGTCACTAGCGAGCCACGCATTCCGCGACGCACCGTCACGCCACGATCCGACAGCTGTTTGAGCGCCTCGCCGAAGACCAGATCGAGCTCCAGCTCGCTTGTGCCACCCAGGCCGTTGACAAAGAGCATGGCATCACCCACCGCAACACCACTGTCCTTGAGCGAAGCCAGCACCGCATCGAGTAACTCCTCAACCAGCGCCTGCGCCGACGGCTTCGAATCTGCCTGATCACGACGCTCCACACCCGGCTCACCGTGAATACCAACACCGACCTCAATCTGGCCCTCCTCCAGATCAAACGTTGCACGGTCGCTGGTCGGGGAGTGGCCAGGCTGCAGCGCCACCGCCATGCTTCGCGACTGATCCGCCGCCCGCTGCGCAACCTTCGCAACTGCGTCGAGGTCGTCGCCACGAGCCGCTGCAGCGCCCGCAATCTTCTCGACGATCACCGTCGCCCCCGTACCCCGCCTCCCCGGCGAGTCATCGTTATCGATCTCAGTGGCCACATCGTCAGCCACCAACACCTGCTTCACCTCCGCATCGGCGTGGTTGCCCGCAACGGTGAAGTTCATGACGTCGCCCGTGTAGTTCTTCACCACATGCACAACGCCACGGCCACGGTCTGCCCACTCCGTTGCCGCGCCAATCTGCACCGCGTTCGGGGACGTAAACAGCAGCCCCGGGCAAGCTGCGTCCAGCATCCCCTCGCCGACGAACCCGGCGTGCATCGGCTCGTGGCCCGACCCGCCGCCGGAGATGACGGCGACGCGGGCGGGGGAGTCGTCGTCACGCAAAAGCCCCACGAACCCCTCGTTGTGCCACTCCGCAAAAGGATGCGCGGCCACAAGGCCGCCGAGTGCCTCGCGCATGAAATGTTCAGTGTTGTTGCGGAAAGATTTGAATGTGCCTGTCATGCGCGCCAGTGTAAACATAAAAAGAAGGCCCGGCACTGACATAAATCAGTGCCGGGCTTTCGCCTGCTAGAGGTTAGATATCGAGGTCAGCCTCGAAGTCACCCTCCTCGATGCGGTCCTTGATGGTCGTGACGAAACGACCAGCGTCCGCACCGTCGATCAGCTGGTGATCGTAGGTGAACGGCAGGTAGCACATCTGACGGATCGCGATGGAGTCAATGCCATCCTCGGTCACGATGACCGGGCGCTTCTCAATCGCAGCCGTACCCAGAATGCCAGCCTGCGGCGGGGTCAGCACCGGAGTATCCAGCAGCGCACCCTCGGAACCAATGTTGGTCACCGTGAAGGTTGCGCCAGACAGGTCGTCCGGACGCAGCTTCTTGTTGCGTGCGCGCTCGGCCAGGTCGGTGATCGCCTTCGCAATCTCCGCAAGGTTCTTCTTCTGCGCCTGCTTGATCACCGGCACCAACAGACCCATCGGGGTATCAACAGCGATACCGATGTTGACGTCCTCGTGGTAGGTGATCTCCTTCGCATCCGCGTCGTAGGAAGCGTTCACGTTCGGGTGGGACACAAGCGCCTCTGCCGTGGCCTTGATGAAGAAGGCCAGGTACGTGATGTTTGCGCCATGCTTCTCGACGAACGCCGGCTTCACCTTCTTGCGCAGCTCCGCCACACGGGTGACGTCGACTTCCTGCACGTGGGTGAGCTGAGCAGTGGTCTGCAGCGACTCGACCATCTTCGCAGCGGTGATCTCGCGGATGCGGTTCACACGCTGGGTGGTGCCGATGAGCTCCGCCTTCGCCGGATCCACAGACTTGGTGGACCAGTTAGCGCGCTCGCCCTTCGGCTGCTGCGTCTGCTCCTTCGTCGCAGACGAGGAAGCAGATGCACCCTCAGCCTTGCCGCCCTCGGCAGCAGCCAGGACATCCTGCTTACGGATGCGGCCACCAACACCGGTGCCCTCAACCGTGTTCAGGTCAACGCCGTGCTTCTCAGCCAGCTTGCGCACCAGCGGGGTGACGTACGGGACGTTGTCGCCGTTGTTGACCTTCGCAGAAGCGTTCTTGGAGTCGGTGGATGCAGCCTTCGGCTCTTCCTTCTTCGGTGCTTCCTTCGGCTCCGGCTTCTTCTCTTCAGCCTTCTCCTCGGCCTTTTCCTCAGCCTCTTCGACCTCGGCTTCGTCTTCGTTGGAGTCGTCGGAGGAAGCAGCCGCGTCAGCGTCACCGATGACCACGATGACGTCGCCGACCTCTACGGTGTCGTCCTCTTCAGCGAGGATCTCGATGATCGTGCCAGCAACCGGGGACGGGATCTCAGTGTCGACCTTGTCGGTGGAGACCTCGAGCAGCGGCTCGTCGACCTCAA
>NZ_KV821338.1:266108-266350 GCF_001815635.1 Corynebacterium sp. HMSC075D04 | reverse complement strand
AGCAGCCTTCTTCTCTTCCTTCGGCTCCTCAGCCTTAGCCGGTGCTTCTTCTTCGGCCTCGGCTTCGTCTTCGTTGGAGTCGTCGGAGGAAGCAGCCGCGTCAGCGTCACCGATGCGGGCGATGACGTCGCCGACCTCAACGGTGTCGTCCTCTTCAGCCAGAACCTCGATCAGCGTGCCAGCGACCGGCGACGGGATCTCAGTGTCAACCTTGTCAGTGGAGACCTCGAGCAGCGGCTCGT
>NZ_KV821338.1:265502-266008 GCF_001815635.1 Corynebacterium sp. HMSC075D04 | reverse complement strand
CGACCTCAACCTCGTCGCCGACTTCCTTCAGCCAAGTGGTGATGGTGCCCTCAGTGACAGACTCACCGAGCTCCGGCATCTCAACCTTGGTGCCCTCACCAGAGGACTTCTTCGGAGCAGCCTTCTTCTCTTCCTTCGGCTCCTCAGCCGGCTCTTCGTCCTTCGCCTCTTCCTTGGCGTCGGCGGAGTCGTCGGACTTGTCGTCGCCGGCCGGGGTTTCGCCCTCGTCGCCAATAATCGCGATGACGTCGCCGATCTCGACGGTGTCGTCCTCCTCAGCCTTGATCTCCAGGATCACACCAGCGACAGGGGAGGGGATCTCGGTGTCGACCTTGTCAGTGGAGACCTCGAGCAGCGGCTCGTCGACCTCAACCTCGTCGCCGACTTCCTT
Source organism: Corynebacterium sp. HMSC075D04 (assembly GCF_001815635.1). Lineage (NCBI taxonomy): Bacteria > Bacillati > Actinomycetota > Actinomycetes > Mycobacteriales > Corynebacteriaceae > Corynebacterium > Corynebacterium sp. HMSC075D04. Next base: position 265,617 of record NZ_KV821338.1, on the reverse strand, counting down.
CAGCCACGTAGTGATGGTGCCCTCAGTGACGGACTCACCGAGCTCCGGCATCTCAACATCGGTAGCGGAACCGGAAGCCTGCTTCGGAGCAGCCTTCTTCTCTTCCTTCGGCTCC